>DOJW01000006.1 GCA_003511165.1 Candidatus Dependentiae bacterium | reverse complement strand
CGGTTTACGGTACGATCACTTTTTAATTCGCTAGAGATTTTTCTAGTCAGTGTAGAATCAATCGAACATATCTTTCGATTAGATTGATATGCCCATCACACCTCAAAGATAACGATTTTGCGGATTTACCTACAAAATCCTTCTAAATGCTTAGCTTGGCAATCCAAAAGCCAAGTCAATCTATCTTACTGCGTCATCCCGTTGCTCAAACACTAAAAAGTGGTACAGGAATATTTAACCTGTTTNNTTTTTCGTTACTTATGCCAACATACTCACTTCTTTAATCAACGTCACCTGTTTTTACAATCAAGCTCGTATCTATTAAAGAACGCTTCTCTACCACCACATTTTATCAATGTGATCCATAGCTTCGGTGGTTCGCTTGAGCCCCGCTTATACTTTAGCGCAAAAATACTTGACCAGTGANNCCTTAGCTGATGGTCTGGGCTGTTTCCCTTTTGACCCCTGAGCTTATCCCCCGGGGTCTGACTCCTGTCTTCTAAAATCATGGCATTCAGAGTTAGTAAAAGTTTGGTAGGCTTACGCCCCCTAGCCAAAACTGTCGCTTTACCGCCACAACAAATCCAACAAGGCTATACCTAAATATATTTCGAGAAGAACCAGCTATTTCCTAGTTTGATTAGCCTTTCACTCCTATCCACAGATCATCCGAGCAGTTTTCAACCCACACCGGTTCGGTCCTCCATCTTGTGTTACCAAGATTTCAACCTGTCCATGGATAGCTCACTAGGTTTCGGGTCTACCCCACACTACTAATCGCCCTATTAAGACTTGCTTTCGCTACGGCTCCGTTCTTTCAAAACTTAACCTCGCAATGTAGGAGTAACTCGTTGGCCCATTATGCAAAAGGTACGTGGTCGCGCATACTTATATATCGCTTCCACCGCTTATAGATATTTGGTTTCAGTTTCTATTTCACTCCCCTCCCGGGGTTCTTTTCACCTTTCCCTCACGGTACTAGTTCACTATCGGTCATCAGAGAGTATTTAGCTTTACCCCATGGTCGGGGCAGATTCCCACGGAATTTCACGTGCTCCATGGTACTTGGGAGAATAAATATCATTTCAAATCAAATTTTCGTTTACAAGACTACAACTTTCTATGGTTGCCCGTTCCAGAGCATTCAACTAATTTGATCAAAACAACCTAATCATTGCATTAATTAGACATTAAATCCCACTTCCCTTACTTTGCAACGCATGCAAGCTTACACAAAATAAGTTTTCAGCTGTTCCCAGTTCGCTCACCACTACTTAGGGAATCACATTCGTTTTCTTTTCCTAGCGCTACTTAGATGTTTCAGTTCACGCCGTTGGCTTTTTTACTTTATAGATTCAAGTAAAAATGTTTAGAATTTAACCTAAACAGGTTTTCCCATTCGGAAATCTCCGGATCAATGCTTGATTGACAACTCCCCGGAGCTTACAGCAGTCTTCCACTTCCTTCATCGCCTTCTGATGCCAAGGCATTCTCCAAATACCCTTTTCAATTATCTACAAATTTATAAAAATTGTAATATACGTCGAAATATACCAGCTTTACAGATTACAAATATTTCAAAAGATCACAGAATTTTCAAACTCAATATCCAATAGAAATTATAAAACTTAATTTTGGTGGAGGTGAGCGGAATCGGACCGCTGACCTTCCGTGTGCAAAACGGACGCTCTACCAACTGAGCTACACCCCCGATAAGAGAAATTTTAAACCTAAAATCACCATAAATATGGTGGGCCTAAGTCGACTTGAACGACTGACCTCCCCGTTATCAGCAGGGCGCTCTAGCCACCTGAGCTATAGGCCCGAACCTTTAATAAAAAATGTTTGGATCTCGGAACTTTTTGTAATTATCACACCTTATTAGCCATAAAAAAGGCTTTTTTCTCCCTCGAAAGGAGGTGATCCAGCCGCAGGTTCTCCTACAGCTACCTTGTTACGACTTAACCCCAGTCATCCCCCATACCTTCAGCATTCGCCTCCTCATAGAGGTTAGCTAAAATGATTTCTGGTATAAACGATTTCCATGGTTTGACGGGCGGTGTGTACAAGGTCCGAGAACGTATTCACCGCATCGTTCTGATATGCGATTACTAGCGATTTCAACTTCATGGAGTCGAGTTGCAGACTCCAATCTGAACTTAGACTAATTTTAAGAGGTTTGCTCGCCCTCGCGGGTTGGCATCCCATTGTATTAGCCATTGTAACACGTGTGTAGCCCTAGACATAAGGACCATGCGGACTTGACGTCATCCCCACCTTCCTACTAGTTTCCTAGTCAGTCCCGCTAGAGTGCCTTCTAAAAGAAGTAGCAACTAACGGTAGGGGTTGCGCTCGTTAGAGGACTTAACCCAACATCTCACGACACGAGCTGACGACAGCCATGCAGCACCTGTTTATCTGTCTAAGTAAACTTAGAAAACTATATTTCTATAGCAGTCAGATATATGTCAAGCCTAGGTAAGGTTCCTCGCGTAGTGTCGAATTAAACCACATGTTCCACCGCTTGTGCGGACCCCCGTCAATTCCTTTGAGTTTTAGTCTTGCGACCGTACTACTCAGGCGGATCACTTATCGCGTTAGCTTCAACACAGATTTTGCTAAACAAAACCCACATTTAGTGATCATCGTTTACAGCGTGGACTACCAGGGTATCTAATCCTGTTTGCTCCCCACGCTTTCGCGCTTGAGTGTCAGCATTAGGCCAAGAAGCTGCCTTCGCCATCGGTGTTCCTATCGAGATCTACGCATTTTACCGCTACTCCGATAATTCCACTTCTCTCTCCTAAGCTCTAGCCAATCAGTATCAACCGCCGATCCTCAGTTAGGCCGAGGTATTTAACAGCTGACTTAATCAACCACCTTCACGCTCTTTACGCCCAGTGATTCCGAATAACGCTCGCTCCCCTCGTATTACCGCGGCTGCTGGCACGAAGTTTGCCGGAGCTTTCTCTAGTGGTACCGTCATCCCCTATACGTATTATTTATAGGTCTTTCTTCCCACTTAACAGGAGTTTACAATCCGAAAACCGTCATCCTCCACGCGGCGTCGCTGCATCAGGCTTTCGCCCATTGTGCAATATTCCCCACTGCTGCCTCCCGTAGGAGTCTGGGCCGTGTCTCAGTCCCAGTGTGGCCGTACACCCTCTCAGGCCGGCTAACCATCATTGCCTTGGTAAGCCATTACCTCACCAACTAGCTAATAGTACGCAAGCTTATCTTTCAGCGGTAGCAAAGAGGCCACCTTTTACCCCGTAGGGCGTATGCAGTATTAACTCCGATTTCTCGGAGGTATTCTTCACTGAAAGGGAAATTCTCACGCGTTTCTCACCCGTCCGCCACTTTACTTGTTTCCGAAGAAACTTTCTCGTTCGACTTGCATGTGTTAGGCACGCCGCCAGCGTTTATTCTGAGCCAGGATCAAACTCTCCATATCATAACATTTAATATTATGCTTGATATTTACAAAAGAATTGCGAGATCCAAACATATTTTTCGACTCGCCCATTTCTAATTTCTATGGATGTCAAAAGAGTCAATTTTTTTACCTCCAAAAACAGTAACTTTCTGTTGCTTAAGATCGCTCTTTTCTTCGATCCAGAAAGTACTTATTTCAACCTCGATCTTCGACTTGCTGTCTTGATCATGGAGCTAATTGTATAACCTTTTTTTTAGAGTTGCAAGGTTTTTTTTCGTTTTTTTTATTTTTTATTTTATTTTTCAAATATCAATCTCCGAAAAACACTTGCGGATCGATGATTTCAATGAAGATATTTTTTTCATTTTTTTTAAAATATTTTAGAAAAAGCTCAAAAAACAGACCTCTTTTCAATATTTTTTTTATAAAAATATACAATTTCAACATCTTCAAATTGCAGTATTATTGTTAATACTAAAACAAACAATTTCTATCTCAATAATGTAATGTAAAAAATCATTAAACATTCGAACTTAAAAAACAAACAATTATATACCTTTAATTAACTTCAAAACTTTAATACATCAATTATTGACAAATAGTAAAAATATATCTTACTATTAATAATAATGTAATTAATAAAGGAGATTAATAATGAAAAAAGTAGGAAAAACGCTAAAAAACAATGGCCCCGTCTCAAAATCTAAAAAAAAGAACTTTGGTAAGAATGTTTTATATTCACAGAAAAAATTTGTAGATAAAAAGCATTTCCCAGATAGAACATGGGCAAAACCAAATGAAGGCAGAAAAGGTCCCAAAATATAATATATTCTTAAATATTATAAGGAGCTTTCAATAAGCTAAGTTCTTTTTTATAATCTATTCTATAACAATATATAGGATAAAAGTTAGTCTCAATTAACTTTTATCCTATATATTGTTAAAAGATAACCTTCATTAAACATTTAAACTTTTGGTATTAAATTATGTTAATTGACGAATTACGAGAAAAGCTCAAATCGGTAGAACCTGATTTAAAAACAATAAACCTTTTTTGGGAAAACAATAAACTTGAAGATAAATACAACACTTTAAATCAAACAATAAATTCTGAAGAGTTCTGGAAACATCCTAACCAAATAAATTTGTCCAAAGAATTCCAAAACATAAAAGAACTCCGTGAAGACTACTCTACTATCAATAATTCATTTAAAGATCTTTGCGAACTTATCGAACTTTTTGGCGAAGATGAAAACGAGTTAAATAAAGTAAAAGGAGAGATTCACCAACTCTGTAGAAAAATTAGCAAATTCAAAATCGAACTTTTATTAAACAAAGAAGAAGATAAATATAATTGCTTCTTATCAATAAATTCGGGAGCTGGTGGAACAGAATCCCAGGATTGGGCCAATATCCTTCTTAGAATGTATTTAAGATTTTGCGAACGTGAAGGTTTCAAAGTTGACGTTCTAGATTATCAAGATGGTGAAGAAGCAGGAATCAAATCTGCTGTTTTATTTATCCGCGGTAAAAATGCTTTTGGGTTACTAAAAGCTGAAAATGGTATTCATCGCTTAGTTAGAATTTCCCCTTTTGATGCAAACAAAAAAAGACATACATCATTTGCCGCTATAACAGCAACTCCAGAAATTGCAGATGCTAAAATTGAAATTAAAGATGAAGATTTACGAGTCGATACTTACCGTGCCGGTGGAAAAGGTGGACAACACGTCAACAAAACAGACTCGGCTGTACGAATAACACATATTCCATCAGGAATAGTAGTTCAATGTCAAAATGAAAGATCGCAACTGCAAAATAAGCAAACCGCTATGAAAATGCTTATGGCTAAATTAGTAGAAGTACAAGAACAAGAAAAGAAGACTAAAGAATCTTCAGTTGAAAGAAAGAAAATTGAATGGGGCTCTCAAATTCGCTCTTATGTTCTTCACCCTTATAAAATGGTAAAAGATCATAGAACTGATTTGGAATCACCGCAACCTGATTTAGTACTTGATGGTGACATTATGCCTTTTATCGAAAAATATTTAATCTCTGCAAATGGATAACTTTAAAAAATGATTTTAGAAAAAATAAAAACCAAAGTTTTATCATTAACCAAATCTACCAGCAAGCCTAAAATAATTTTGGGCTTGTCTGGCGGTGCCGACTCTACTTTTCTTTTTCATGCATTAAAAAATCTTCATCATGAAAACAAAATCACACTTATTGCCGCACATTTAAATCATGGTTGGAGACAAGAAGCGATAATCGATGAAAATTTTTGCAGAGATTTATGTAATCAATTTCAAATACAACTCGAGATAGTAAATGCATCTTCATTTGATCCTATAAAATCAAATGGCTCCAAAGAAGAACTCGGAAGAAACCTACGTAGACAATTCTTTGATGAATCAGTACAAAAACATAATGCTGATTTCGTAGCACTTGCACATCACTTGCAAGACCAACAAGAAACATTTTTGTGGCGAATTTTACGCGGAACAACTTTGAGCGGTTTAACATGTATGAAAGAAATAGATGGATTTTACATTCGTCCACTTCTTGATATTTCAAAAGATGAAATCTTAAATTATTTAAAAGAAAACAATCTTACATATATAGAAGACGAAAGTAATTATAGTGAAAAATTTCTGCGTAATCGCATTCGTAAAAATATAATTCCAGCTCTCAGAGAATGCGATAGTCGCTTTGATATTAAATTTCAAGATACTCTTACCGCGCTCATCAAAGAAAATGAATTTTTAGATCAATTAACAAACGACATATTTATCAATATGTTTCAACAAAATGATAAACTGCTTATTGGTAATTTAAAAACATTCCTTGCGACGCATGAAGTTTTACAAAATAGATTAATCATCAAATGGCTTTGCAGTGAAAAAGTAAAATTTCAGATTAGTTCCAATTTTATAAGCGAAATAATCAAATTCTTAAAATCCAAAGAAGGCGGATCACATACACTTCATCAAAATTGGAAAATCAATAAAAAAGGCACTTCTTTTTGGATTTCAAAGTAATTCAAACAGTTCTCTTTAATTTGTAACCCAAATACAAAAGAACTTCTCGTCCTTTTTCCTTTATAACCTCTAAAGCTTCCCCACTTTCTTTTCCAAGAGGAAGCAAATTTAAAAAAGCTAAATCATTATTAATTGGAGATAATAAAAAATCCTTTTGAGGGGTAAGAGCAACAGGATAAGAGTAAGCAAAAAACATCAAATTTCGATTTTCATCAAATTTTATAGCAATATCACCAAGATTAGCATCGCCTCCATCCAAATTTATTATTTGATATACTCCAGCTCTTTCTTTCCATTCATTACTATAATTAGGCGTATCAATCCGCAAACCCCACACAAAATTTCTCCCATTTTCATTTGCTATAATGAAATCATGTTCTGCTTTATTTTCAAATCTAAAACCTAAATCTGAATATTTACTTGCCTTGGATCCATCCAAATTGCACAATTCATAAAATCCAGTTTCAGAATTTCTTGAAAAATAAAAAGATTTTTGAGAGCTTTCAAAAATTAATTTGCCATTTTGTTTTTTTATTTCAGCAACACCGGCTGATAAATTATATAAACCTTCAACTTTGGATCCATCACAATCATAGTTCTGTAAATCATCTGTTTGCACATTGCTATTTTCTAAATTTTTTTGTTTTAATATCAAACTCAAAACTTCAAAAATTATTTGGCTTGATAAACCGCCAGAAGGGAAAGAATTTAATAATACAACTACTCCAATTTTACATTCTGGCAAGATTACAACCAAACCATTAAATGGAGTCACAAATCCATAATGAAAAGCAATCGGACCTGAATAATTCAATTTATGATTCGCATCAAATTGACCAAGCTTCCATCCTAAGCCCATTTTAAAACCAAAATCAAAAAGATTTTCACTGTTTTGTACTGTGTACATTTCTTTAACTAAATCTTTTGAAAGAACTCTCTTGCCTTCAAAAACGCCTTCTGCAAAAATCATTTTTATAAAATTACTAACATCTAACACTGAAGAATTTAGTGCTGAGGCCGGGTAATAATTACCAGCAAACCATCTATCTTCCACACCTCTTGTATACCCTTTTGATACAAAATTATTTAATCGAGTAGTCAAACGAAAAGATGAAGAATTCATTTTTAAATCAAAAAAAACATATTTATCCATATATGATACAAAATGCTCTCCAGCTTTTTTTGAAATCAATAAACCTAAAAGAGTAACTCCTATATTTGAATATGCATAAATAGGATCGCTCGAAGAAAATCGATAAGTTTCGCTAAGTTCTTTTAAAAAATTGTTATCCATCTCTGCAGAAAAATCTACATGTGATTTGCCATGTCCATCCTTAAGAAAATCTCTTGGCAATCCGCTACAATGACATATAAGATCTCGCAGAGTTATATCTTTTTGATTTTTATTCAATGTTTTAATAGAAAAATCGGGCAAATATGTTTGCAGTGGTTTATCAATATCAATTATTCCTCGATCATAAAGTTGCAATATGGCAAAATCAGTAAAAAGTTTTGACATCGAACCTAAACAATAAACAGTTTCAGGCGTCGCAACTTTTTGTTTATCTCTGTCTGCAAAACCAAACCCCTCTGACCAAATCACATCGTGATCATCGATCACTGCTATGCTCAACCCTACAATATTTTTTTGGTTCATTTCTTTTTTGATTAACGTTGAAAGATCCTCTTTATTTTTACCAGACAAACAAAAACAATTTGGTACGAGGAATAAAAGCAAAATTATAAACAGGAAAATCTTTTTCATTTATATTTATCCTTTTATTTAATTTTAAATATTTTATTTACAAGACAATTAAAAATAATTTATAAACGTTCATTATGAAAATTCGAGTTTTAGATAATATAAAATAAAAAAGAAAGGTAACAAATGTTAAACAGTTTCAAAAAAATATTTTTATTCGTTCTTGTTCTAAGCCTAACGTTAACAAACTTTATTTTTTCGAAAGAATTAAAAGCTAACGAATCTCTCCCGCTATTCGACCAATTTCCAACTCTTCAAACACAATTGCCTTACATCCCTTTTGCAAATCTTCCAACCCCAATCACAAAATTAAACAATCTATCCGTAAAATTAAACACCTCATGCAATATTTTTGTAAAAGATGATGGCTTAACTGAAGATCCTTTCGGCGGCAGTAAGCCAAGAAAAAATGGTTTTACATGCGCTCAAGCCAAAGCTCAACAAGCAAATGCTATTTTAGCAATGGGTCCCGCGGGATCAAATTATGTTGTATCCGTAGCTCAAGATGCAAAACAACTCGGAATAAAATGCATCGCCCTTTTAACTCCGCAACGTCCAACCGCTTACACAATACGCAATCTGCTTTTAATGAAATATTTCGATGCAGAAATACATTATTACAAAAATTGGGCTGAACGTAATGAGGCTGTACGAGAATACCAAAAAAGTTGTCAAAATTATTATATGCCACTTGGAGGATCAAACGAAATTGGCTGTGCAGGTTCTGTAAATGCAGCACTAGAATTAAAAAAACAAATTGATGATAAAATTTTACCAAAACCAGACTATATTTATATCGGATTTGCAACTATGGGATTCATTGCTGGATTAATGCTCGGATTAAAAGTTGCAGGTTTAGATGAAGTAAAAGTCATTGGAGTTCGAGCTATTCCTCAAAGTTATGAAATAGAAACAGCAGAAGATATTGCAAGAATCCATAACTTAACTGCGCAATATTTAAACAAATTAGATCCATCATTTCCAAAGTTTGAAATCAAACCAACCGATGTTTTAGTAAACAACAATTTCTTCGGCGAAGGCTATGCGCATATCACACCGCAAGTTCACAATGCTATCAAGCTATTAAATGAAACAGAAAAAATTAAGCTTGAAGGTACTTATAGCGGAAAAGCTTTTGCAGCTCTGATTGATGATGTACAAAATAAAAAATTAGAAAATAAAACAGTTCTATTTTGGAAAACAAACACAAGCGGTGATTTATCAGAAATCACTAGTCAAGTTGATCCCAAAACACTACCTGAAAAGTTGTACCGCGATTACTTTGAAACAGAACTGCAACCATTAGATTTAGGCTGCTAAAGGAATTCAGTGAAAAATCTAAAAATATTATTTATTGCTAGCATATTCATTACTAGTACAATTTCTTGCAAATTTGTAATTAATCAGCCTGTTGTTGATTTACTTGTAAATATTCCTACAGAAGTAGATGCAAATCTTTCTGAAAAGACTTTTGGCCATTTGCCACAAAATGTAAGAAATTTTCTTGCGACTCTCCCTCCTGAAAATAGAAATCCTAATATTGATTCTCAATTATTATTTGGAGAAGAAGTAAGCATTTTAGAAGAAGTAGGCCCTGAAGGAGATTTCGTAAAAGTGGAAGCAATAGGCCAAGGCTTTGAAAATAAAAAAGTCATTGGTTACATCAATAAAACACAAATATTTTCTATCCCTAATGCTATTGTTTGCAATCAAAAAGCAAAAATTTATTCACTCGAAGAACCTGCAAAAGAAATAATGCAACTTTCTCTTGGTACTAAATTAACTATAATTAGAAAGTTAGATGTTTCCTGGTACCAAATAATTTTACCTGATGGATCTTATGCAAAAATAAATTCTAATGATATTAACTCTTATGAATATTTGAGCGGTTTAACAGAAAAAGAATTAAGAACAAATATCATAAATTGTGCCAAAAACTTTTTAAGATATTCATACTGTTGGGGCGGATGTAGCTGCAACAAAGTTGATTGTTCTGGTTTAACTCGTTTAGCATATTTATGCAGCAATTTAACTTTGCCAAGAAACGCTATAGATCAATATTTAGCATGTAAAAAATTAGAAAATGGATCTCAATTAAAACCGGCTGATTTAATCTTTTATGCAAGAGCCGACAAACCAAAGCGAGTTTTCCATGTAATGATGTATCTTGGAGAAAATGCACTTATTGAATGCGGATGTCCTTTTGGTGTACGAATTTTAACAGGAGAAGCAAAATTCGGCAAAACAATAGAAACAATTAACGGTGAAGAAATTTTGAATAATGAGATTTGTAAAAATCTAGTTATTTATTTTGGAACATTCATAAACAAATAAATGAAAAAGAAGGAGCGAATAAATTCGCTCCTTCTTTTTTAAACAAATAACTTTAAAATTCGATACTAAATGCTGCGTAAAGTTCTAATGTCCTTGGAACATTCTGACCTGTAAACAAATAAGAAGCGCCTACATCAATTCTCTTTCTACTATCAAATTGATAAAGATAAGTCAGACCTAATCTATTTGCCAATTCATAAGTATCGTAAGTTAACATTGTGGTATCATATTTACTTTCAAGATTTCCCCGGCTTATATAATCTTTTGCTTTTAGACGCACATCATAATAAATATCTAAAAAAGATTTTTTCGAAAAAACATTTTCAAATTGATTTCCAAATCTTGCAAAAACCTGAGGCCCTCTTCGAACCCTGACAGATCTTGCTTCAGTGGCACAATTTCTCACCGTCACATCATCTTCCGAAAATGGTAACTTATAAACCGAACCGGACGTAGCCATTTTCAACAAACTATTTATAGGAGTAGTGGTTGCAACATCATAAGTAACCTTTTGCGGAACTCTCCTCACTACATTTGCCGGTATGCTACCAGTAACTTCTGTAAAAATATGTGGATTTATAAAATCATTAACACCCCATAAAAAAGAAGAAAATAATGACAACTCAACAAAACCACCATTTCCAAGCTGCGGCTTCCAGAGCTCGTAAGCAATTTTATCATTTGAAGTAGGAAACAATGCTTTAAATCCAAATATAAATCGTTCAAAATATCGAGACTTAATTTCAGTATTTATAAAAACTGATATATCTCCAAGGCCAACTTCCGTGTCTCTTTTGTTATAACCAATATTATTTGCACTTAAAATAGTTTCAACAAAATCATCCAGCGAGTCGTATGTATCAAAAAAATGAGGATGATATTGCGATAAAAGACCATGAACAGAGTCAGAAAAATTAGATTGCAACTCTATTTTATTTTTTCTTCTGACAATCGGTATTTCTAAACCAAATGAAATTCTTCCATCCCAAAAATGTCGCGCATATTTCGCTGCGAATGTTTGCATATCAGTAGATGCATGAAATTTGAGAGGTTGATCTGCTAAAACGTAAAAATAATGATACTGCGAACCAGGAGTACCATTTTGATGACCTGGAGTAGGAATTCCATCCGAAGAATCATTTTGATCTATTTTTCCTGCCCTAAGCAATTTACTTATCAATAACATATCTTGTAGTTCAAAAGAATTTCTACCAAAAATCAGTGATGCGATATCAACAGTATGTCCCGAAGAATTATAAGCTTTGTTTAACCACTTTGCATCCAAAGAAAACTCTACAAGATCTTTCTCCGCATAAAAAATAGAATGAAACGGCCAGGTTGGAATCTTGTAAATAAAATCATCATCCTTTAGTTCTTTTAGCTTTACTCTTCCATAAATATCATCCTTGAGAGCGCTCTTACGTACTTCATATGCTTGTTTTTGAATTTCTGTTTTTATTTCTTTATCTATTTGTTTTTCTAATTTTATATGCTGTTTTTCATAATCTTTTTGTTCTACTTCATCGACAGCTTTATCAACAACCAATTTAACCTCAGAATCGATCTCTTGAATTTCTCCACTCACCGGCTCTAAAGAATCAGTTTCTGTTTCATCTTTATCCAAAGATGCTATTAATGCATCTACCGGATCCTGTTTAATTTCTTTTGTCTTTTTGTCAACATTAGAAACTTGAGTAGAAGATGCAATCTCCTCTGCGCTCAAAACAGAGCAAGCAGAAAATAAAAAAATAAAAAAATATATTTTAAAATTTTTCATATTTTTCTCACTCCTCTAAATCATTATCCATAGCAGCACTTCTTCTTGCTCTTGGAACTGAAGCAGAATAAAGATGTTTTTTTACAGAATTTTGAATTAATTTACTTAATTCTTCTTTGGAAGATTTTTGTTCGAGTTCTCTTTTTTGTTTTTCAAGAAGCTGAACCTTTTCAGTTAAGTAAGTCACTCTCTTTTCTAAAGCTGCTACTTTTTCCTTTACCTTCTTTGTAATTATATCGTCAGCTTTAGTAATAAGAATTTCGAATCTTTCTTGAATCTTTCGATTAACAGTTTCAAAATCATCTTTCATAACCATGTTTTTATTAATTTTTGAAAGTTCAAAAAATGATTCGGATAAATCTTTTTGAAGTTTATCAAAAGCTCCATTCATGGATAAAATTCTATTATCCATTTCTTCAATTTTTGTTTTCATCTCTTGTTTAGTAACAGCACCAATTTTCAATGCCGACAAAGCTTCACTTTCACTAGCCAATCTTTTTTGAACTTCACCAATTAAATTATCAATTCCAAAAAGTTTACCCTCGAGTTCAACAACTTTTCCGCTTACAATCTTTTTTGCAACACCCTCGCTTGCTGTTTCTACATTTTTAAACTCTTTAGAAAAATTATCGGTTATATTTTCAACAACTTTATTTAACGATGCAAATCTTTTATCAACATCTTCAAGTTTAATTTCCAACTCTTTTTTCGCAGCTGAACTACTTACAGATTGTGAAATTGATTGAAGTTTTTCAGAAAAAGAACCTTGCAGATTTTCCAAATCTGTTTTCAAATTAGCAAGCTTACCTTCCACCTTGCCAACAGTACTTAAAAAATCTTCTTTGGTTACAACATCTTTACTAATTCTTGAAACTTCTCCGAGACTCAAAGTCAAATCTTTTTGTACTTTATCAAGCGAACCGCCTAAATCATTTATCTTTTTATCAACTTCTCCAACCTTTGATAAAGCTTCCTTTTTGGAAACGAATTCTGTTTTCATTCCTACTAATTTTAAGCTTTCACTTTCAATATTAGATTGAATTTGACTTATCATGCTATTTACATTTTTAAGTCTTTGCTCAAGCTCCATCGATTGATCTAATGTCATTTTTTTCGAAGAATTTGTTACATACTCTTGAACACTTTTTACTTCTCTTGCAAAATCATTTGAAACTTTTTCAACCATAGAACCTAAAGTCGTAAATCTCTTATCAACACCTTCAAGTTTATTTTCCAAATCTTTCTTTGCCGCCGCACTACTTACAGATTGCGAGATTGACTGAAGTTTTTCAGAAAAAGAACCTTGCAGATTTTCCAAATCTGTTTTCAAATTAGCAAGCTTATTTTCAACTTTACCAACTTCAGAATTTAACTCTGCTTTAGTTACAGACGTTAAAAGCACTCTGGCCATTCCACCAACTTCTGCAACAAATTTATCTTTTGTATCTACAAAAACTTTGCTTAACTCTTCAAATTTTTTATCTACTTCAGCAACCTTTTTATCAACACCTAAAGTAAATGTCTTTGATTCAAAATTGTCTTTTTTTAACTGTTCTATTACATCTTTTTTTGCACTCGAAAATGAAGTGGTTAATTGCGATAAATCTTTTTCGAATGTCTGAACTTTCGCTTCGAGCTCTTTTCTATCTACTAAGCTTCCACGAATAGCAGCAAAACCCTCAAATTTTTTGGAAAAATCTGATTGTACGGTTTCAAGTTGATTTCGCAAACCGCTAAATTGTTCCTCTACGGAAGAAAATTTTTCTTTAAATTCTTTTTGATTAGTTAAATCTTTAAGAGCTACTGCAAACTCAGAGACTTTTGAACCAAAATCCGAATTAAGTCCTCCAACAGACTCATTTATAGCCTTGAGTTTGGATTCCATATCTTTAAAATTTTCAGTCATCTCTTTTTTCGATGCAGAACCTAAAACAAGTCTTACCATGTTGCTCACTTCTGTATTCAACCTATTTTGTAAATCTTCAAATTCTTTATTCATCGATAAAAGCTTCACTTTAACTTCCGAACTTTTTTGATCTGCCATAGAAGCAATGTCTACCTGCATTTTATCAATATATGAATTTAATCCTTTAAGTTTGCCCTCTAATGCATCTATATTTACTTTGTATTCACTTTTAATCTTGCCTTCTAAAGTATCTATATTTACTTTAACAGTCGAAGAAACACCTTTTAAAGATTCTTGATATTGCGAAGCTTGCTCTTTCAAGCGCTTCTGCAATGCTCCTATATTTGCTGATAATTCGCTAAATTTTGTTTCGAACTGAGTCAATTTTTCTTTAGTATCTTTTTTTATGAGTAATCTTTTTTTATCAACCTCATTAATTTTGGAAAGTAAATTTTCTTGTGCCTCTTTTATAGACAACTTTACAGTATCTAAACTATCATCCAAAGAACGAAAATCCTGAGATATATTTTTTTGTAAAACTTCTCCATTACTTTTCTGAACTTCATCTACATTATCGGCTGTAATAAATATAGGGAATATAACCCCAACAAAATACCATAAATATAAGATTTTACTTTTCTTCATAATCACTTCTCCTTTAAAATCTCGTTATATTACCATTTAAGTCTATTCTAAAGCCTTTTCCACCCCTGGTTCCATAAACAATACCACTGGAAGCATCTTGAGTTACAAGATCTGCTGCATCTAATGTTGCAATATTACCATTGAATAATCTTACTTTTTGATTTCCATTTGCATCCCAAAATAAGACGCTTGTCGTTAAATTTGTTTGTCGTTGCAATAAATTCGAAATTAAATTTTTTGCAGTTACTGATAACTCTTTCGTATTATTTTCATACAATCTTCCACTGAAACTAGAAGATGTCAGATATTGTAAAACTCCATATCCACCAATTGTAGCTCCAGTGGTATTTAGATTTATTACGCTGTCGGATATATTGTCACCTAAAACAAATTTTCCATCATTATAAATCCAAAGCTCTCCGTTCAAAATAAATTTAAAATTATTCAAGGTACCAGGAGAAGATACTAAATCTAGTGAATTAATTTCAAATGTTCCGTATTGACCTATATAAATAATTCCGGCTTGCTCAAAATCCAAATTTACATAAGCTTTGTGTATAGATATTTTAGACCCCACACCAAGTAATGATAATGCGCCTCCGCTATCTCCATAAATATCAAATCGATCTGTTGTTGTATCGCCACCACCTATTATCAAATGTTTGAGCGAATCTATAAATATTTCACCCCCAATAATTGATATTATTCCAAGTCCTCGCAGAGTTAAACTACTCTCGCTATGACCTGACAATCTTTCATCAATCATAAGAGTCGCATTATTCGTAACAGCTAAAGCTGGTCTATTTGCATCCACAGAACTATCAAAATGTATAGTTGTTCCATCTTTAAATACGGCCGTACCTTTGTTTGCAAAAGCTAAACGGCTCAGTTCTGGCAAAGTTAAATCTCTACCAAAATAAACAATTGGATTCTCATATTTATCATCGAAATTAAATATAAGTTCACCACCGGTATCAAAATTTATCAATCCATTTATTGTCAAAGTCTTTGTTACATCAATCGTATTATTACGCCCAATAACATAAATAGTATCGGACAATTTAAGTTCAGTGCTTTCATCGTACATATAAACTGCAGATTCATTGGAAAGAGTTAAACTCAAAGCAAGAGATGCATGCACAGTGAAATCAACACCTTTATCTTGATTCAAAATGATATTGCCATTTGCATTGTATAAATTAATTCCAAAAACAGCTTCTTCTAAACTTATGATTCGCGAATCATAATTGAAAGATGTCGTTAATATATTTCCCCAAACATCATTCATTGTACTTGTTATTCTTGCATTCAAATAATTATATGTACTTGTTATTTCTGCTCTTAATGCAGCTTCAGAAGAACTATTAACAGTTATCCAAATATCATTCATCGTATTAGTTATACGATTATCTAAATATGCCGACGTCGTTAAATAATCGCTCCAAACATTATTCATCGTACTTGTTATTCTTGCATTCAAATAATTATATGTGCTTGTTATTTGTGCCAATTCGTTAGTAGCAGATAGAGTTAAAATATCATCCCAGACATCATTCATTGTATTTGTTATACGATTGTCCAAATATATTGATGTTGTCAGGTATTGTGACCAAATGTTATTCATTGTGTTTGAAATTTTT
>DOJW01000005.1 GCA_003511165.1 Candidatus Dependentiae bacterium | reverse complement strand
AAATAGAAGTTGATTTGTAAAATTGGAGATTAAATGAATAAAAAATTATTTATAGGTTATTTTCTTTTTTCGCTGTGTTTTCGATTTGAATTAACAGCGGGAGGGGATTTGGATTTTGATAATTTAAAAATAGATTTGGAGACAATCAAAAATGTTGAAAATGAATTTTTAATAAAGAAATTAGATGCTTTTAATAAACAAGAGCAGAAATCATTGGTCAAAGGCTTGGATGAAGATAAAGTCGAAGTGGTAGAAGAGCGATCTTTTTCAAATGTTAACGATAATAAATTGCAAGAGAAGAAAAAGTTTGAAAGACATTTTTTGAACAAAGAATCTTTGGATTTTTACAAATATCCTGCATTTCCCCCTTATGCTTTGCCTTATGACAAAAACAATTTAGTTTTTATTTCCGTTGGGTCACTCTGGGCGAATAAATGTTTTTCGCCGTCTGGGTCTTGTCACAACATGGCGGAAAACGTTTTTAAAGCAAACCATATTTATCTAAAAGATATTTTGACTGTAAGCAAACTTTTGAAAAATAGTTTATTATCCTCAACCGGAGGTAGTGGTACTCCTTTCGTTCATGATGATACTAAACATTATTTTTATCAGCTTGCGGATCAAGAGTTAAAATTTAATGCATCTTTTCGTAAAACTTTTGTAAATTTTTCGCTGCAACATTTTTTTGAAAAAATAGGGACTTCATTAGGTATTATGTTTCCGGTTGTAAACCGTAAAAACAACATTGTAATGGAGTCAAAAATGTCTGTTGCAATGCGCAATAATCTATCAACTTATACGCCTCAATTTTTTGATAATTATGAAAATTTGGAAGATTTTTTTGATCACATTTTGCAGGCAAAAGGAATCGGGTACAACAAACATGACAGCGAAGTTGGGTTTGGGGATTTAACATTTTTTGCAAACACATCAATCAAAGATCGTCATTTTCAAAGTTTAATTTTGGGTGCAAAAGTTGTTGCTCCAACAAGCTATAGAGAGGGAAGTGCTGATAGACTTTGGAATCCAGATTTGGGTAATGGTGGATTTTGGGAAATAGGAGCATTTTTTAGCGGTTACAAAAAAGTAGATGATAATATTAATCCTAACTTCTTTTTTGAATTTTCTTTGCCTCTTCCATCAAATCTTTATAAAAGAATTCCTCAGCGAAAAATTTATGACGGGGTAACTCCCGCTCCTGGTGCAAATGTTGGCGATAAACTTTTAATGGGCGGTACTGATGTGCAATTTAAAAATGCATATAATGTCTTGGATTCTGATGTGGCTATGATGGCGGATCAGTCTGTTGGTATAAAAATGAAAAAAGGATCACAAATAGTTTTTAGATTTGGAAACGTGATAGATAAATTTTTGAGCAGAAAAAGTTTTTTAGATATTTATTACGAATTTCGTGGCAAAAATAGAGATTATGCTAGTCGGTCTAACTTTGATACCAATTATGACACCATAAATCTTAATAAAAATAGCTTTGAAGCAGAACATAAAATCGCAGCAAATTTTTTATATCAATTTAGTCATTTCAAAAGAATGGCTGTTGGGTGCATTTATACAATTTATGGTCGCAATGTTCCTAAAACTTTAGAATTTAATATTTCTTTCAATAAAGACTTTTAATACCGAATTTTTATTTTGGGGGCATTATTTTTTTGCTAAATAAATTTGGTTAATTTCATATTTTTATTGATGAAACTTTCTAAAACATTGAAATTTAATTTATTTTTTAATAAACATTTTAAAGAGGAGAGTTTCTATGAAAGTAAAGATTTTTTTATTGGTAACTGTATTATCTATTTTAGTTTTGATCAAAGCTTCAGTAATTATCGATGGAGATGGAAATAGTTTAAGTTTGAGCGATTCTGGGATTTTAATTGTCGGATCAACCGAAGGTTTGGAGTTAAAAGATTTAAAATTAACAAATGTATCAGGCTCTCGACTTGTGATGGAATCTAGTACAACAACTTTAACATTGATGGATAGTTGGATTGTCTTGGATAAAGATTATTCTTTTACATCCGGTTATTTGGAAATTATTGGAGATTCCAAGATTACCACATCTTCCAGCGCTAAATTTTCTTTCCAAGGAACCTCGGTAAAAATTACTCCCAATTCAAGTCTTGAAATAGATTCTTGGATTACTTTTAGCTGTGATCCGCAGACAAATACGAATACTTCAATTTTTGTTTTTGATGACGCTTCTTCTACCTTAATTTTAAATAGTTGTACTTTGCACTTTACGCTAACACAGCAAAATTTCACTAAAGGACAATTTTATGTCAAAGGACAGTCGTTTTTGGAAAGCGAAGCAAGAGCAAAGACGGAAGGAATATTTCTGGGAGATGGATCTTCAACTGCAAACAATTTTTTTGTTGAATATGAACCAGGAGCAAATTTAAAACTTACGCAAGGACAATTAACTTATAAAAATTTAGATTCCTAATTTTTTTAGGAGAGTAATGATAATGAAAATTTCCGCTAAATTTCTAAAGCAAACAATATTTTTTGCAGTTGCTTGGTTTGTTATTTGGAGCCAACTTGTTGCAGTAAATAATTTGTCATTCAAAAATCGCATTTCAGCTTTGGAGATTGCACCAAATGCGACTATGAATTTTGATAAACCGGTTTTTAACTACAATGGCACACTGGTAAAAGCACCAAATGCGACAGTAAGCGGGATGAATATTGCTTTTAAAGGTGGAATTTTAGAAGATCAGGGAAATTCTTTATTAATTACGGGAACATACAACACGACTGGAATTTTGGATTTGCGAGGAAGTGATAGTTTTCGAGGAATCGGAAAAGTTTTGCAAACTGTTTCAGTTCAAAATTCTGCAAATAGAATAGAAGGCCAACCTCAATTTACTGGCGATATTACATTACTTGATTCTTCTGCTGGACTTACAATTGCTATCCAAAGTGTGTGCGGCGGAAATATAAATTTAAACAGTGGTCGATTAAGGCTGGAAGATAAATTAAGTTTTTTGGATCAGAAACAAATAGTTGGTCCGGGAATTGTTGAATGCAATAACAATAAATTAGATTTTGGAGGAAAACCCTTAACATTTTCAGCATCAATAACATGGAGCAATGCAACAGATGTAAATTTAACCAGTCATACGTCGCTTTCATCAACATGGACATTTATAGGAACAAATAATTTAAATGGCCATGGAAATGTTTTAGATTTAAGCAGTGGTGGAGATATTGTAGTTGATGCTGCATCGACACTTTATTTGACAGATATTGCTATAAAAGGAGCGGGGGATTTAATTCAACCATTTTGGCTTCTTAGTGGTGATTCGAAAATGGTAATGTCGAATGTGTTTATTGAATTGGGTAGAAATTTAACAACAACATGCGGTAGCATTTATGTCGAAGGTCCAACAACATGGGGAATGAAAAATTATAGTTGGACATTTAATACCGCTGGTACATTGACGGTTGATGGTACAACTTTATGGAAAGATGGAATGCAAAATAGTTTAAGCGGGGGAATTGCTTTTGGAACTACGCTCGCAAATTATTTAACATTACTCAACAGCGGTACAATAAAACAGGTTGCAAATGAAGATTTAATAGTAGTTGATACCGCGGCATTGGATACAAGAATTACCAACACAATGAATAACATTTGGTCGCAATATCTGACAACATCCGCATATCTTGATACTCGCATAACAAATACGATGAACAATATCTGGAGTGATTATCTAACGACATCTGCATATTTGAATACAGAATTGAGTAACACATATAATTATTTAGATAATCGTATAACAACTTCAGTAACATATCTAGATGTAAAAATCTCAAATACAATGAA